>NZ_LR217726.1:0-29779 GCF_900698965.1 Candidatus Erwinia haradaeae | reverse complement strand
TAACATGATCTTTTAGTTTTTAATCCGGATCATTCTGTATCTTACGCCAACAGAACTTACCCTCCTTAAAAGTACTTACTTACAGACGTAAGTTTGTCCTAGTTATCCTCTTGTAAAAAGAAAATAGAGCTTTATTTTTTGGTTTTGTAGTTATGCAAAATTTTATTTCTTGTATTAATTCTTTTTCTGTTTTTTTTTATTATATGTATTTATTGCATCTATCTCTGAGAATGCATTTAACTAAAAAAACCATTTGCATTAATATGCGTATAAATTAAAACTCTTCTATAAAAAAATGGTTTTCAAAAGTTTTGAATGAGAAAAAAAAATAAAAAAAACAAATTTAGATTGAAAATCTAACAGTAACATTATTAAGGGCGAGAGAAGGCCTACGCATGTAGCGTATAAATCTTAAAAGTATGTACGAAGTTATCCAGTCCCTGGGGTGCTACTCGCAAGCTTGCACATTGCATGATAACGCTGTGTAACCATGCGGTTTAGCTCGATATACCCCATGGCTCCAAGCTCTTCGACTCGATAAATCTTCACCAGATCTTGAAGAATGCTTCCCCTAGCTTTTCTCTCATCCATGGCTTCAAGTTTTCTAGCACGGCGATATTGTTTACTCCGTGCTAGTTTTTGAGTTCGAAACGCAAAAGCCCTTCGGATGTGCTCCGCTTTAGCCCGACGACGTGCTTCAGTCAAGGTAATCGGTTCTTCTCCTGCTTTCCGTAATTTCTGATTCTCCCAGGACAACTGCTGCTTCTGTGCAGATAGGTACTTACCATATTCATAGCCAATCAAAACAAAAAACACTTTAGTAACCCATATGATGTTTGGAATATAAGAGCCAGTCGTCTTATCCCATATCCGATCACAAAGAACAGCCCCAAGAGCCTCAAGATGCTCATTTATAGCGCGACTTGTTCGGCTATAGCAGGGTTTACCTTCCGTGTTATAGGTCGTTAAACCACACGCATCAGAAATTTGCGCCAGAGACATATAAACCTTACCAGTCACAATATTCACATGTGCTGCTAGACATTCAATTATAGCGTCAATTGCACGAGCACGGTGTGCATTCATCGCTCGCTGATTATTCAGTGCTGAGTGAGTTATGGGATGATAACGAGGTGTTACCCGCCAAATCGGGTGTTTCGAAGGGGCATTCGTACGAGCTGCCTGGCATATCGCATAAATTATGCGAGGAGGCTTCACGTTTTCTTTTGGTGGACGATAGCAAGGATATGGATTCTTTACATAGCAATGCGCTTTCGACGTCCGAGATTTTGCCTGAGAGGCAATACAGAAGCTTGGATTATCCACCACTCCCTGCACTTATGGCAGAACTGATGGTGGAAGTGCTATTAAACACTTGATCGCTAACGTTCATCGGGCCAGTATCCTTCTTGAATACGTTCTTGAACGATTCGCAAAGTCCTGATAGTAAAGCCTGCCGAGATCACCCTATCCAGGTTCTTTGCGTTTGGGAAAATGAGAGTTTTATTTCTCTTTCTCCCGGCACCTGCTCACTATAGGGAAGCGTCCTGTACAGCAGAATTTACCCGTATAGTCTTCATAAACTAGTTGAAACTCTGTCGTATCATTAATAATGACAGACTTTCTATTTTGGCAGAATCTAGTTTAAAAGCGGATCAGCGAGCTGTTCTATCGCTGTGGTTTCATTCAGCATTAGTTGAATATTATTTGGGTAACTATTATATGATCAATCACCTAAAATCTTTATTTATTCAACTAATCCAGTGTATTTCTGGTACAATTGTAGACTTTCATGGTGATAACATGATTTTTTTCTCATCTTGGTGGCTTCTCTTCTCCGAAATAGCCACTACATTTATTAGAAAGATATTCTAGCGTGATTTTATGCTAACTGTATATGCTTTTAGCTAAAAAAAAATAATAAGAATCTATAATTCGTTTCTCATTTCATATCATAAGTCATTATTTTCTTTACTGTCTTTGCGCTAAACATGGATTATTGATTTAGCGTTCTCATTCAAAAGAAAGACAGATATCCCAATTAAAATATATTTTATATATTTTATATTATTTTATAATAAGTATAACTGAATAACTGACTGAAAGTAGAAGATATATTATATATTACCCTAACGATAACTTAGCTAAGGCATCTACAAGGATCTTTATCTATTCAATATGATGCATGTATATATTACATATGATCATATTGCAATCATATTGTATGTTAGCGCTTTAGCAGTGAACCCGCAAGAGGCTTGATCGCATCTCGGGTAATATCATCTACCTTAAGTAACAGAACATAGAATCTCAGGCCATGCACTATTCATGAGATATTAAAAATATTCAAAAAATTTTTTAGTTTTAGTCTTGAATATTAAATTCATGATTTATTTAATCGTTCTTAAATAGCGTTTTTAGTATTGATAGACAGACTAGTTGTGTTTGCTATCATGTATGCACTATGTCTATCAATATCAGATTTTTCTAAAAAACAGTTCAACCAGATTAGATTAGTCATATGAACAACTGCATGACCTCATTTTTAATTAAAATTCTATAGTTATTCATTCATAGCACAGTCATAGCACAGTAATCTTTTTTATGAATCTGGCAATAAAAAGATGCTATTTGCAGTTAAACTTCTGGCACAGATGCATAATCAAACAACTGTTTCAAATAAACACAACGAAATCTATAGATTATATCTTTCGTAGTATAGAGCAATGAACATTGCATGTTCAACAGAAAAGATAAAATTTATTTCTTATCTATCAGGCTGCGCTAACAATTTGTCTTTATACAGCAGGCGGCTATTGTGCTCTAACTGATCTAAATCACAGTGTTTTATGCTTTTTCAATACATTTTTATTTTATATAGATCTCGACATATAGTATCTGATACAGACAAAGAAAGATTCTATATCGTTCTACACAGTCTATTTTTAAGCTCGTTGCGTTGTATTAAATAGGCTCGCCTTTTTAATAAAACACATAACCATCTTCTTCGGTGTAAAGATTACTAGGTATGGTTTTCTGATATTTTTACTAAAATATTGCTATAATCAGATTATCTACAATGCAAAACGATATCCGATTTACATTTAAATTAAAATTTATATTTAATTATTGATTGTAAATTAATTATTAATTGTAAAATCAGCATTTAAAATATTTATTTAAATAAGTATTTTAAATAAATCTATCTTTTTAGATATCCAAAGTCTATCAGTCTTGTTCAACGGTATTAGGATGCCCCTTAAAGTAAAGCACGCTAACAGGGCGACTCTAGACTCTAGATTGTTTAATTATTACATTGATTACTCAGTATAGCGTACAGTTAGAGGTATTGGATCTCTATTTTGTCGAATACTAGTAAGTATAATTTGTGTTGAGTGCAATATACGTTAGTTAACAATATACGTTAGTTAATAGTAGCCTGCTCTCACAACGCTTAGTTAGTCTGGATAAATTAAATTCATTAAATCTAAAAATATCTGCATTATTGAGCGATACATAATTTACAATCTCTACTTTATCATAAAATGATTCAGAAGACCTATAGTGATAGCTAGACTTCTCAATAAATATTATTCTAGATAAAAATCTACATCAAACTTTAAAGATTCTTTACAGAATAACATAAGATTAAGAGAATTTTCTATCAAATAGACTTTACTGTCTTAATAACGGCATTGCACTATACCAAATATACTTGCATTATATCAAATTAATTTCAGCGTAGTCTACAGAGGCAGAGTATAAATGTTAGTAGTAAGAAGAGTGGTTAACTATTTTTGTGCAAAATTTGCATATCACTAGGTGTATAGAATCTGAATGATTAACGTTCAGGATTTAGCATTAAATTTTTAATATAGAGTTAACCCTTTTATTTTTAATCATTATTATAAAAAAGAGACTTCGCAGAAGACAGAAATAGGGCATAGTATTTATGCCTAAAACTAATTAAAGATTAGCATAAAACTCATTAAAGATTAGAGAATAAGTTCCAGTGATCAACGGGTCTGCTTATATCAAATTTCAAACAGTATTGCTCTACAATAAGAAATACTCCCTATAATTTTTTGAGGAACTGATGATGCTATCATCACCAACTTTCGCCTCGCGCCGTGAAAACCGTAAGAACGCGCAAACTTTCATAGAGTCTATAACAAGTAGCGCCTTCCCTAATTCTAAGAGAGTTTATCTACAGGGTACTCTCTCAGACGACGTACGAGTACCTATACGTGAAATACACCTTAGTCCTAGTCTGAGCCGCGGAAAAGATAAAAATGCCACCTATGAGGAGAATGCACCAGTTCCAGTATATGACACCTCTGGTCCCTATGGGGATCCAGAGATACATATAGATCTAAGTTTGGGTATTAATCGACTGCGTTCACATTGGATTGACAATCGTCAAGATAGTGAATATCTCACTGAATTTACTGCTAGTAATAGAAAAGTGCAGTATGACAGTCTAGAAATGAAAAATATGCGCTTTAAAAATTTACATCATCCTCGTCGCGCAAAAAAATGCCGTCGTGTAACTCAGTTGCATTATGCTCGTGCGGGGGTAATTACTCCTGAAATGGAATTTATTGCGCTACGTGAAAACATGGCGAATAACCACAGTGGCGGTGATCCTCTAAAATCACAACATACTAAAACATGCTCTAGCGCAGCAGAACCTAAAAATATTACTCCAGAGTTCATTCGGAAAGAAGTATTGGCTGGGCGTGCTATTATTCCTGCAAACATTAATCATCCAGAGCTGGAACCGATGATTATCGGTCGTAACTTTTTAGTAAAAATCAATGCTAATATTGGTAATTCTGCATTAACTTCCTCGATTGAGGAAGAAGTAGAAAAATTAGTATGGGCGACCCGTTGGGGAGCGGATACTGTTATGGATTTATCTACAGGTCGTTATATTCATCAGACTCGTGAATGGATCCTCAGGAATAGTCCGGTTCCTATTGGTACTGTCCCTATTTACCAGGCACTAGAAAAAGTCAATGGTGTAGCAGAAAACTTGAACTGGGAGATATTTCGCAATACGTTGCTAGAGCAGGCAGAACAAGGAGTGGATTACTTTACTATTCATGCGGGCGTACTATTGCGATATATTCCAATGACCTCTAAGCGCTTAACTGGTATCGTTTCGCGAGGTGGATCAATTATGGCAAAATGGTGCCTCACTCATAATCAAGAGAATTTTCTTTACAAACACTTCCGAGATATTTGTGAACTGTGTGCATCTTATGATGTGTCTTTGTCGCTAGGAGATGGTTTGCGTCCTGGCTCAATACACGATGCTAACGATGAAGCGCAGTTTGCTGAACTTTATACCTTAGGGGAATTAACTAAAATTGCCTGGGAATATGATGTACAGGTTATGATTGAAGGCCCAGGTCATGTTCCAATGAATATGATTCAGCGAAATATAACGGAACAGATCGAGTATTGCCATGATGCACCATTTTATACTTTAGGTCCTTTAACTACTGATATTGCCCCGGGATACGATCACTTTACTTCTGGTATTGGCGCTGCGCTAATTGGCTGGTTCGGTTGTGCTATGTTATGCTATGTAACTCCAAAAGAGCATCTTGGTTTACCAAATAAAGAAGATGTTAAACAGGGATTGATTACCTACAAGATTGCTGCTCACGCAGCTGATCTTGCTAAAGGACATCCTGGCGCACAAATCCGTGATAATGCCATGTCAAAAGCACGCTTTGAGTTTCGTTGGGAGGATCAGTTTAATCTGGCTCTAGACCCTATTACTGCGCGTGCTTATCATGACGAAACGCTTCCAAAAGAATCTGGCAAAAGCGCACACTTTTGTTCTATGTGTGGTCCAAAGTTTTGTTCTATGCAAATTTCCCAAGAGATCCGTGGTTACACTAATAATTATGCCAAATAATTAAATTTTTAAGATGATTCCTGCAAAAGCAATGTTATTGCATTTAGAAAGGTAGAATTACATAACCCTTTAATAATTTATAATTTACACACATAACTTCATCATAATGATATTGATATTATTGCATATATCCCAGAATACTATACTGATATACGACCGAAAAGACCATGATTGATTAGTATTGGATGATTCTATATAAGGGATGTTTAGGCGCTATGATAGCGGTATAGGACATACTCACTTACTCAGCTCGTGATATAGTATATGATATAACTATATCGTCATGATATTAAGTAAGATTATTCAATCTTCGCTGCTGTCGGAATATATTTAAGAAACCTCAGGGGGGTTGATTTTAAAAATTTTTTATAGTTATACTTTTGCTATGAGATGCTATAATAACTACTGTATGAGATGTTATAATAACTACTGTATGTAAATACATGTAAATACAGTGATCTCTAATATACTAGTATATTGCGTTCAAATACAGTTAGTTTGATATTAAAATTCTGATGGTTATAGATAATATACGAAGATCAATCTTGTTCTTTAATCTTGTTCTTTAAATTGATAAATTACCTGATATATATAATTCTTGTAATAAAAATCAGCTTACAGCAAAGTTGATAAAAAGTCCTCACGCGTTCTACCCATAGCTATGGCTTGCCGCGAAACTAACCAGAGAAAGCATCTGTGATCCTTCAGATCGCTCGAGATGATGAGGTACTCCTAAGAACAGAGTTTTATTCTAACCATAGATATCAACTAGGAAGTTCTATATATTATTAATCGTTTTAGCAATGGAAGCTTCTGAATCAAGTATAACCTAACGAATTCTGCAGACATCTCCAGCATAACAGATACCTCGGGATTAAGTAGAGTGTTATAGGACATGGATAAATAGTAATGCATAAGCGCTATCCGTGAAGACTACACTGCCATTGGCAATTTAAGAGGGCTTATGCTTAAGGATCAGGATTTTTTACGCTATAGCAGGCAATTGCTATTAGGCGAAGTAGGACCGGAAGGACAGAAAAAATTAAATTCTGCCACAGTGTTACTATGTGGCATGGGAGGGCTAGGTTCGCCAGCTGCTCTATATCTAGCAGCGGCTGGCGTCGGTACATTACTTTTAGCTGATCATGATCTATTACAGATTAGTAACTTACAGCGTCAAATTCTCTATAAAACAAGCGAAATCGGTCAGCTGAAAACGGAGATAGCAACACAAAACCTGACTGCGCTTAACCCTAACCTTCTCTATATATCGTTACCACATAGGCTGGAGGGAAAATGGCTAGATCAATCAGTGTCAGATGCAGACTTAATTCTAGACTGTAGTGACAACATGATGACCCGACATGCCATCAATGCTTCCTGCATCCGGTATAATAAGCCGCTGATTAGCGCTAGTGCGATAGGTTTTAATGGTCAGATCTTAGTCATTTCTCCTCCTTGGGAGCACGGTTGTTATGCTTGTCTCTTTCCATCGCAACAAGAAAAAAAATATAATTGTCGTAATTCCGGGGTATTAGGTCCGCTAGTAGGAATCATGGGTAGCTTACAAGCTCTAGAGGCCATTAAACTGCTATGTGGTATCTCAACGTTATCTATCGGAAAACTGCATTTATTTGATGGAATATCTCTAAAATGGCGAACCTTGCATCTTAACCGAAATACTTATTGCCCGATATGCTCAGCGAGTTAAAAGCAAAACACACTATACTAGCTCTTCCGATGTTCAATGGAGACCGATGTGATCAAAATTACCTTTAACAACCGCTCTCTGGAACTTGAAAATCCGCTGTCCATAACTAATTTTCTCACTGACCAGTGTTATGAGAGTGGGCCAGGAATCGCACTCTCATTAAATCAAAATGTGATTCCGCATCAGTATTGGCCAGATTATTACATAAACGATGGTGACGATATTCTTTTGTTCCAAGCGATTGCTGGAGGTTAAGTGATGCTCACTATTGCTAGTATTTCGTTTCAATCCCGATTATTTACTGGAACAGGTAAATTCAGTAGCACTGATTTAATGCTAAAGGCTATTTCTGTATCAGGAAGTGAACTAGTCACCTTAGCCATGCGTCGAGTGGACATACATGATCACAGTAATGATGCCTTGCTTCTAGGGCTCCGAAAAGCCGGGGTTCGCCTACTACCGAATACATCGGGCGTAAAAACCGCTGAAGAAGCCTTATTTGCAGCTAGAGTAGCGCGAGAAGCCTTACAGACAAACTGGATCAAACTTGAAATTCATCCGGATATGCAGTATCTATTACCTGATCCAATAGAGACTTTAAAAGCGGCGGAGAAACTGGTAAAAGAGGGGTTTATAGTTTTGCCTTATTGCAGTGCTGATCCAGTTTTATGCCGACGTCTCACTGAAGTAGGATGCTCAGCAGTGATGCCTCTAGGGTCACCAATAGGGTCTAATCAAGGTCTAAAAACCCGTGATTTCTTAAAAATTATTATTGAACAATCTAAAGTACCAGTCATAGTAGATGCTGGAATTGGCACTCCGAGTCAAGCATTAGAGGCTCTGGAGTTAGGCGCAGATGCAATTCTCGTGAATACTGCAATTGCTGTCTCAAGGGATCCGGTTTCTATGGCTCATGCTTTTCGGTTAGCGACAGAGGCTGGTGATTTATCTAGAAGAGCGGGTCTAGCGTCACGACATCTGAAAGCAAGACCTACAAGTCCACTTACTAGTTTTTTGACTCCTCTATCAACATCAGAGGAGATATAATGGAGACTTTTGCCAAGGAACTGAAACAAACACAATGGGATGTAATTAGATTATGTATACATAAGCAAACCGCACACGATGTAGAACGAGCGCTCATGCTGGAGCATCTTAACTTACAGGACATGATGGCTCTATTATCACCAACAGCTGCTTATTATTTAGAATCGATTGCCCAAAGAGCCCAAACAATGACTAGACAACGTTTTGGTAATACCGTGACGTTTTATTTGCCACTGTATCTATCTAATCTTTGTGCTAATGATTGCAGTTATTGCGGTTTCTCAATGCGAAACCGTATACGGCGAAAAATTCTCGGTCAAGAGGAGATTATTAAAGAATGCAAAGCTATCTGTGCTAAAGGAATTCATCATCTTCTACTAGTGACCGGTGAACACCAGACTAAAGTGGGTATCGAGTATTTTCGGCGTTATATACCGTTAATTCGAGAATATTGCAGCTCTTTGGTGATAGAGGTTCAGCCGATGCTGCAAGCACACTATGAAGAGTTAAGAGGGCTCGGTTTAGACGGCGTTTTAGTATATCAAGAAACATATCATGCACGCACTTATAGTCATCATCACCTTTTTGGCCAGAAACAAGATTTTTTATGGCGACTAGAGACGCCAGATCGTCTAGCTCGTTCTGGGGTAGATAAAATAGGTTTAGGAATACTGATAGGATTATCAGATGATTGGCGAACAGATTGTTATATGCTCGCTAAGCATTTGCTCTATCTTCGTAAAACTTATTGGAAAAGCCGTTACTCATTATCATTCCCTCGCTTACGCCCCTTTACCGGTGGAGTACTAGAATCTTCGCATATCATAGATGAAGCTCAACTCCTTCAAGTAATGTGTGCATTTCGTCTTTTAGTGCCGGAAGTTGAGATCTCACTTTCAACCAGAGAATCGCCGAATTTCCGTGATCATGTAATTCCCATTGTAGTGAATAGCGTTAGCGCCGGATCTAAAACTCAGCCAGGAGGTTATGCTACTAATCAAGCAGAGCTAGAGCAATTTCTTCCTAATGATAACCGTTCTCCACAAGAGGTAGCACAGGTACTGCGATTATCTGGATTGCAACCTGTATGGAAAGACTGGGATCCTTATCTTGGTCGCTCAATGTCATGCTAATCGATAAATAAACATAAAATAGCTAATAGTTAAAAGAAATAAAATAATGGCAGTCTCTGTCTGCGCTCTTAATAATGTACCATTATGAATATAGCTATCAATATCTAGCAAGATATACTGACTGACATGGTAAACTATATTGCACTGTTATTTATCGTAACAAATGGTAAGTCATCAATAGATATTTAGCTTTTTGTGCGAAAAATTAGAAACAGAGATTCTAAGACAATTATAAGATAGTGACAATTAGCTTTGATGCTATAAGTATTTTGTGATTAATATACTAGAATAGATAGCAAGAGATAAAGTAGAATAGGCACTATATATGTTATAGACCTATCATTTTTATTTTTATAGACTAAATGATATAGGAAAATACTGCATTGTTATTTAATCAAACGCTTCAACAGAACTATACTACAAACTCCCTTATGTGTATTACCCAATGTGAAAGAGTTATATATTTGTATAAAACTGTAATTTATTAGTATAGTTTTATACACCGCTCTGTAATTTTAGTTTTTTAGATCTATTCTAACAAGTAGACAATGTATCTATGATCATTTAGAGCGTTTCAAAAACAAAATAATATAACCCTCTCACTGAGGATTAGCATTATTTTACTATGATATAATTTATGGAAATTTCACAAATCCTGATATTTCTATATGGTATCTATCCCGCACCACATACTATTTACATAGTAATTACCAATACTAGCACTCTCATGCATCATATGTAATATATACATGCATCATATACAGTTGATACGGATGCGACCAAGCTAGAGTGGATACCATCAAGAGCCTTGATACCACATTACATGGTTGTTGTAAAATGATATTAATAATCATCTATAATTGTAGCGATTCATTCATATAAGAGCTCAGATAATTAATGAGTAGAGAAACGTATAATGTTTTAAGCATTGCCGGCACTGACCCTACCGGAGGGGCTGGTATTCAAGCAGATTTAAAAACTTTTTCAGCATTAGGTGTGTATGGTGCAACAGTGATTACTGCTATTCTGGCGCAGAATACTCAGGGCGTACAATCAATTTACCCAGTGAGCGATAAATGTGTATCAGCCCAGTTAGATTCAGTTCTTAGCGATTTATATATAAATAGCATAAAGATTGGTATGCTTAATCAAGCGAGTATTATTCGCGTGGTTGCTAAGAAATTAATAGAATATCCTATCCCTTGGATAGTTCTAGATACAGTTATGATGTCTACAAGTGGTGATATGTTACTAGATAAAAATGCTGTCACTGTACTACAAGAAATATTGTTACCATTGGTATCAATCATAACCCCTAACTTGCTTGAGGCCTCCATACTACTCGGCTGTGATATTGCTACAAATGAAACTCAGATGCGTCAGCAGGGACGCAAACTACTTGAGTTTGGTTGTAAAGCAGTAGTGGTTAAAGGCGGTCATCTTGTAGGGTTATCAAGTCCTGATTGGCTGATAACTGCAAATCAAGAATGGTGTTTTAGGACTCCGAAAGTAAAAACTCTGCATACTCATGGCACAGGTTGTACTTTATCAGCTGCTTTAGCGGCTAGGCAGCCATTTTATAAGGATTGGTCACAGACCCTACAATTTTCTAAAGAATGGATCCAAAAAGCGCTCATGCATGGCAATAGTTTATCTATAGGAAAAGGTGTAGGACCTGTGCATCATTTTCATGAATGGTGGTGATTAAGGAGCATAAAAAATGCAGCCTCAATCTAGAAAAATTACCAAAGAGAATTATCTCGTCGCTTATTTGACGTATTGACTTCTCTTCTCCTTATGATCTATCTCATTGATAACATATATTATTATTTCTGAATTCTTTAATTTTCTCGCGGTCTTAATCTCGTTATTCACTATTTATGCTTTAGTTTCTGAGTTATCATTTACTCATGATACTATCTCTAAAATTTGGTATATTCTCTTGCATGATAGGATATAGACTGACAACCCTGCTAAATACTTAGCATCATAAATTTTAGCTAAAAGCTATATTTAAGTTTTTATTATATACTTATGGGTTTACAAGACAGTAATTAACCTACATCTCTACAGTGATCTTTAAAAGAATTCGGGTAGGTATTTGGTAATATCGACTCTTGATAGTATCATGCTATGCATCTAAACTTGCTCGCTTACTCTAAATAATCGCAAAAATACATAAGTAAACTGAATTTTTATATAATAAAATTATTTATTTCTGATCATAGATAATAGGAACAAAGAATTTTAAAATTCAGGACAAGAATTCAGTTATTCAGCGTAGATGTAAAACGGGTCATAGACGCCCTATTACAATAGATAGATGCAGTATTTGCCACATCTTTAGAGTATTAAGCTTCGCGGTACTGAAGTTTGTATTGATAAGCTAATTCTTTTAAATTCAAATAATTAAAACCGTAGACATATTTAACGACGCATTCATAAGTTATTTTTTAAGAGATGCATTACTACAGTATTCTTAAAGGTGGATAATGTAGCTACGTATTTTATTTTACGTGCATAATAAGCATGCATCAGGGCAGTCTAGTGCTTGGTAATTATATATTCTATAAAATATGAAGAAAGCAACTGATGATTAGCTGTACATCAGAGGTCATACAGAAACTGATATTTAAAATATCATACGATCTTTTATGATATATTAGCATGTGCGCTATTTTATGCAGTCTTGCAGAGATCAGGGTCATACTTAGTAAAAGTTAGCTAAACGATACTTTTTAGACTGGATGGCTGAAAATTGCTAAAACAACACATTCATGTTAATAATGATATTATATGCTCTAACGCACTGATATAACGATAAAATTCTTATAAAATAGACTGTTCAACCGAAGTATATTAATAAAAGGTCTGGTTTGGTGCTAAAACCATTTCATGTTTTGCTCTGTAGTTACTACTACATCTAAATACTTTCAGACTGAGAAATACTAATCCGAGCGTGCAATATGCTAATTAGCATATTACTGACTATGAAGCTAATAAGTGTATAGTTATCAGTAAGACGTATAACTATACTTAGCACCTTGAAATAGAATATAAAGTGATATTACCTATATATCATTACGGCAGTGTCATATAGACAAAGGCCTATAAATTCTATAAAAAAAACCATATTTTGTATTATATGAGTAATCCTGTAATGGTGGCTGATAAAAGACTAACGAGAGTAGCGGTATAGAGCAACTGCCAGCCAAAGCAAGACACTACGTTACCTTGTCTTTCATTTAAGCCTTTAATAGAGCCCGTAACAATACCAATAGATGAAAAATTAGCAAAGGATACTAAAAAAACTGATAAGATCCCTTCTGTACGAGAAGATAAGATTCTAGCGATTTTTTGCAAATCAATCATGGCAACAAATTCATTAGAAACTAGCTTGGTTGCCATAATACTTCCTACACATAATGCTTCATTACTTGGTACACCAATAACCCAAGCGATCGGGAAAAGCGCGTACCCCAGAATACCTTGAAAACTAATCCCAAATAGGAACTCACATAAAGCATTAACACCAGAGATTAAGGCGATAAAACCAATTAGCATTGCTGTAACGATTACTATGACTTTGAACCCAGCTAAAATGTACTCACTAAGCATTTCAAAGAAGCTTTGTCTTATATGACTCGTATCTAGATTGAAGTCTTCTCTATCATTAACGCGGTAGGGATTAATCAATAATAAAATTATAAAAGTACTGAACATATTGAGCACTAGCGCTGTTACTACATATTTAGGCTGTAATAGCGTCATGTACGCTCCAACAATAGACATAGATACTGTAGACATCGCAGTGGTCGCCATCGTATATATTCGCCGCTCTGGAATTTGAGCAAGAATATCCTTATACATAATAAAATTTTCTGACTGACCAAGCATCAATGAACTAATTGCATTAAAAGACTCCAATTTACCCATGCCATTAATTTTTGATAATGCAGTGCCAATGACACAAATAAGAACTGGCAGTATACGAAAATATTGCAGAATACCGATTAGTGCGGAAATAAACACGATTGGGCAAAGAATATTGAGCCAAAAGAATGCCAATCCGTTATCGCTCATGTTTCCAAAGACAAAATTAGTTCCATGTGCTGCATATTGCAATAATTTCTGGAAAAACACTGAGAAGCCCGTAACGAGATCTAAGCCTGATGTAGTATGAAGAAAAAACCATCCAAGAATTACCTCAATAACTAGTAACTGCATAACATACCGAACACGGATCTCTTTATGATTATCGCTTGCTAGTATAGCCAGTAAAATAATTACGATTAATCCTAACAAAAAGTGAAGAATTCGAGACATGTATATGTTCTACCATTAATGGGTGTACTGATGATATATTCTATCTTATTTTAATAAACTAACGCTTAGGAATCTATCTAAAGAGATCTATTGATTTAATATAATTAAGAGACAAAAAAATTCTCTGGTTCATCTAATGAAGCAGAAATAGCATCAATAAGTATTGTGAGCGCTTTTGAAGAAATAATATACGGCGGTATTAAATAAATAAGATGACCAAAAGGACGGATCCATACACCGTGCTCCACAAACCAGTGTTGTAGTTGTGCTATATTGACTGTCTGTTTAATCTCGACTACTCCGATAGCACCAAGCACGCGTACATCAGAAACCATTGGATGATTAATCAAAGGTGATAGCTCTCTACTTAACTGAGAGGCGATGTTTTCTACTCTTTGACGCCAGCTTTCATCTTCAAGCAATGATAGGCTAGCATTAGCAGCAGCACATGCTAATGGATTTGCCATAAAAGTTGGACCGTGCATGAAACAACCGACTGCACTATTGCTAATGGTTTCTGCTACGCGACGGATGGTCAGTGTAGCAGAAAGAGTCATTGTTCCGCCCGTTAAAGCCTTACCAAGACATAAAATATCTGGCGTGATATTAGCATGATGGCATGCCAGCCATTCTCCAGTGCGTCCAAAACCAGTCGCTATTTCATCTGCAATTAATAAGATACCATATCGATCACATAGGGCTCGTGCTATACGAAGATACTCAGGATGATAAAATCGCATTCCGCCAGCTCCTTGGACAATTGGTTCCATAATAACTGCTGCTATCTTCTGATGATAATCAGAAAATAGTGCAGACAACGAAGTCTCATCGCCTGGCTTCCATGCTTCTCTAAAACTACGTTTTGGCGCCTCAATAAAGCGATTAGATGGCAGGTATCCCTGATATATGCTATGCATAGAGTTATCAGGGTCACATACTGCCATTGCACCGCAGGTATCGCCATGATAACCATGACGTAAAGCAAGAAATTCGTAACGCGGATGACCACTTGCCTGCCAATACTGTAGTGCCATTTTAATAGCCACCTCTACGGCTACTGATCCAGAATCAGCTAGAAAAACACACTCTAACCCAGAGGGCATCAACGTTACTAGTCGACGGCATAATTCTATAGCAGGAGGATGTGTAATACCACCGAACATAACATGTGACATGCGACTTATTTGATGTTTGATTGCCTGATTAATCACTGGATGATTATATCCATGAATTGCCGCCCACCAAGAGGACATACCATCTACTAATCGGCGACCATCTCGAAGAATTAACTCGTAGCCATCAGCAGAAACAACCGGATAAGTGGGTAACGGATGGGTCATAGATGCGTAAGGATGCCAAATATGTCGCTTATCAAAAGCGAGATCATCAGCCTGCATGAATATGTCCTATCAAATATAGGTAATTAGTATGCATTGAGAAATCCTATCAAATAAAATTAAAATACATTGTAGACAGTGTAGCGACAAACTCTATACTTACAACTATCTATTTCCTTATATATTATCTGGATAACTATTATGCCAACTTCTGCACTCTGGACATTAAAGCAAGCTCGAGCACTGTTTGATAAACCTTTTTTCGATTTATTGTTCAAAGCACAGGAGGTACATCGACAACACTTTAAACCTGGTGAGATCCAAGTTAGCACACTCCTATCTATTAAAACAGGAGCCTGCCCAGAGGATTGCAAGTATTGTCCACAAAGCGCTCGACATAGCGCCAATATAGATAGCGAACGTCTCATACAGGTAGGGCAAGTGCTTGAAGCTGCCCGTAAAGCACGTGATTCCGGTTCGACACGTTTTTGTATGGGGGCAGCTTGGAGAAATCCATACGACCGTGATCTTCCTGTGCTTGAAGAAATGATAAAGAGCGTGAAAGCATTAGGACTTGAAACATGTATGACGCTAGGAATGCTGAATGATCAGCAAGCGGATCGTCTAGCAAAAGCTGGTTTGGATTTCTATAACCATAACCTGGATACCTCTCCAGAATTTTACTCTAGTATTGTAACTACTAGGAGTTACCAGGATAGGCTAGATACGCTCAGTGCAATTCGTCACGCAGGTATAAAAGTATGCTCTGGGGGTATTATTGGGCTAGGTGAAACTATTAACGACCGCGCGGGGTTACTGGTTCAGTTGGCTAATTTAGTGGAACCACCAGACAGTATTCCGATTAATATGTTGGTAAAGGTACGCGGCACGCCTCTATCTAATACTGAGGACGTAGAGCCATTTGATTTTATCCGAACTATTGCAGTAGCACGTATTATGATGCCAAAATCTTATGTGCGTTTATCTGCTGGGCGGGAAAGCATGAATGATCAAACACAGGCGCTGTGTTTTATGGCTGGCGCTAATTCTGTTTTTTATGGTTGTAAGTTGCTTACCACACCTAACCCGGAAGAAGATCGCGATATCTCTCTTTTTAATAAGCTAGGTATCACTATTGAACGCATCTCTACTAATAAAAGTGATGCTGAAAATATGGATGCACTTACTACGAAGATAGTACCCATTGAAACTAGACAGTACTACAATGCTGCAGGTTAAGATAATGAGTATTTTTATTTACTTTAGCATTGTGATTTGCTGAATACAGTAGTGTACTCTATCATTACTTTCTGTAGAAAATCGATCTATTGATACTAGGAAAAAAATCAGTATCTCAAGATTTTCATATCATTAAGATGATATAGATATCTAGAAATACTTATCAAGCAAGATAAGATAATCTTTGAATTTTATTATAATAGGAATGTTTATGTTATGATATTAGGATGAGCACATCCACTCTCATAGACCAGTAAATAGATTGCGCTATATATTATACAATAATCTAATAGTACTTCTCATACCAGCAAGAAGATCATTATTAAATATCTAGTAATGTATCATTTTATTTTTAGACGCTACAATAGACACACAGTACAATCGGCGCTAAATATAGTATATTGTAGGTAATGACGTTATGTTGTGATTGTACAATGAGGCTAGTATTTTGAGTGTAAAACTCTCTCAATCAAATATTCTTAGAATATATCAATAATGTATATCAAATTTTGATATACATCTAGTAGAAGCACACTTCTATGTCATTAATTTTGATTGCATACTATTCTATAGTCTTAATAAAGATTAATAGCAAAAATATTATCTAACACTTGATTACTGGGGTTTATTAGTATAATATAATTACTGAATACGTACACTAACGATTCGCAAAACCCTAATAGTGAAGTCTGCCAAGATCATCACCCTATTGGGGTTTTTGCATATTATAAGGCAAAGACTAAACATTCTATTTCTCTTTTCTTCCTTATAGATCTTCCTTATAGAAAAACTTTCAGTGAATGAGAAATACAGAAACTACATGTGTAGTAGATTTTACAGGGGATATCTTAACCTAGAGATAACAATATACGCCTGGTAAAATCTCTCGTGAACTCTAACTATACACTCAGGCTGATGCTTTACTCAGCACAAATTACATGAGATTATTTAAGATAAAATGATATGATCATGATGGCGATAATAGTGTAAGGCCGCTTATTCATTTACCTAATGAAGATCGGTACGGGTATATATTTACTTTTGGAGAAAAGATGCTACTTATGCTGCAACGACTCTCTTCAATACTCTATACCCATCCTTAAAGTACTATTTTACGCATCTAATAAGAATAATGCATGGCGAGATTTATGCATCGATGGATTTTATCTACATGAAAACTCTTTAGAACAGACACAAATTTTTCTCAAAATAAAACATATACCAGAGACCTTATATAATAAGTTGTCTGTGCTAATGATAATGACACTACTTACTGAAGTAGTGTATCAAGTAAAGTGATCAGCTCTGTCTAACACGGGGTCTTTTTAAATCTTTTAAATCAGTAAGTTCTGTAACATTTATATGTTAGAAATATTTTCTACTTGTATGCAAAATCTATGTTTTCTGTCTACTGACAAATATTAGTCAGTATTCCTATATTAGTATTCCTATATAAAATAAATATAAGTAGAATGTTTGATGCATTAATAAATTATATTCAGCATATTTTATGCATGACTACTCTTAGTATAATAAATTAGCAATGTTTACGGATTTTTTTATACTGTATATTACTTAAGAGCTGCTCAGCTATACAAAACAATAGTGATTATTTTTAGAGAGAGTCCAAAATATATTGCATGCTTAGATTCATTATCTAATAATGATACTATTTTTAATATTTTTATAAAATTTTTTATTTTTAGCCATAATTATCATACTTTTCAAGTAGAAAATATCGACTTTTTACTTCAAAATCATGGAAAAAATTCGATGCTTATAGTTTTATAAGATGGGGTAATAAATTTACGCATATGATTTTAAAAAATTTATAGGAGATTTTCTTTTCATAGAACATGTTAATATAAGTATATTACTTAGTAAATATTTTTGTTAAATCCAGACTTGATGTGCTTATTATGCATAAGAAGTAAGGTTAGAATAATAACATCCTAGATGTTATTATGGTTCAAGTGTCTGAATATCAGATATATTACTGGTACTGCTCATAAATTTAGCAGCCAACTACCACACACAAATACCGCCTACACTTCTAGTCAATAAAGACCGCTTGATAGCGGTCTTTATTGACTAGATAACTATTCATATATACTGCGATATATGCATGCATATAAGCTTGATTATTATACGTAATGTCATAAGAAAGAGCTAAAATGTATTTACTTATAAAAGTAAGGCCTAATGCTTGTAAAGAAAAAACAAGATCTCTCTTTTAGAGATCATAATATAAAAACATGCTAGTACATTTATACAACATTCACCTACTTCTTACAATACAACGTGCATGATATAATGTCATTTTAAACGCAGAAGGCTTTTATGTACTTTGAATTAACATAATAACTTTATAAGTTATTTATTAGTGATTGGATTTTGTATTTTACTCTTTAGTGTTTACTGTGGCGCTATTAGCGGCTATCTTCTGGTGCTCAATAGCATTATTAAGTCACGAAAAAATTTTAACAGAGAAAGGATTTTGTCGAAATTAGATCTATTGTATTTCTGTGATGTAATACTATAACCTGAGAGGCATCAGACTCAAGATACTCTTACTTTTAAGATACACGATGAATGACTAATGATATATAGATGCTACAATGTTAGTCGTGATTAAGATTTATTTATATAATAATGTTATTATTTTGCTATAAAATAGTTGGCATTAAACAAGCCGTGTATATCTCTAAAGTAAAATTTTTTAGTATATCCTGAATCTATGTTGAATTTATTAATGGATTCTCTGCAGTTTAGATCTAATTTAGGGTTAGAAGATGCAAGGTGTTGTGTCATACACAACTATGCTAAAATACAAGACAACGGTAGTAGTTTTTTATAAAAGATCACGACAGTTTTGTTGTAATCTCTATAAATAAAATAACAATAAATGTTCTTTTTTGAAAAAATTAAAAAATAGCCTCTAATTTTTTTAATAATTCTATAACCGATAAGTTTAGAAAAGTATTAAAATTTTTACAAAAACTTTTAACTATGCGATATTTTATCTGATTTGAATTAGAATCATTCCGATATTTTTCAGATCGTTCTGTCACCAGTATTAAGCCAATAGTGTTGTATAGGGTTAAAATCTTCATTAAACTCATAAACCAATGGAATAGCAGTTGGTATATTTAGTTTTAGAATTTCTTCTTCGGAGATATTGTCTAGATATGTTATTAATGCACGAAGAGAGTTACCATGCGCGGCAATAATAATTCTTCTACCATTCTTTATTTGTGGAACAATCGACTCATTCCAGTAGGGTAGTACTCGATGCATGGTCATTTCTAAACTTTCAGCAATGGGCAGTTGTGCATGTGTTAATGAAGAATAACGTTGGTCATGACCAGGAAAACGCCTGTCAATACGGTCAAGACTAGGCGGGATAGCGGTTAGACTGCGACGCCATTTTTGAACCTGTACATTGCCGTACTTTATGGCGCTTGTAGTTTTATCCATACCCTGTAAAGCACCGTAGTGACGTTCGTTTAACCGCCATGTTTTCTCTATTGGCAACCATGCCTGGTCTACTTCATCTAGTATGGACCAAATAGTATGAATGGCACGTTTTAAAAGAGACGTATAGGCTAGATCAAACGTAAAGCCTTTACTTTTTAGTAATTTACCAGCATCTTTTGCCTCTCTCTGACCTTTCTCTGTTAAATCAACATCATACCACCCGGTAAAACGATTTTGCTTGTTCCACTGGCTTTCGCCATGACGTATTAAGACTAGTTTAGCGACAGACATAAACAGATTTTCCTTGATTAAATTTATTAAAAATAAAATAGTCATTAGTACTAAAATATAAACTACAGACTAATATTATAGTCTGATATACAAGATACAGTATCAGTTTGTCATTTATTGTTACATAAAAGTTTTTCATAAAACGTACAATACTAGTATGCTCAACTAATGATTCTTGAGGATGATTTACTATAAAAACAGAAAGCCTGGTGTGTTTAGCACAGTATAGCTAAAAACATCAGGCAATAGTGATAGATCACACATACATACTCTAAAAATCATCATACGAAAGAACTATTAAATGGATTGTATATTGCTATCAGCATGCAATTTATATAGTAATATAACATTACTAAAAATAGTACAATCAACTAATGAACTTATTATATTACAACGTCTACTAGTGTGACTGAGTCTCTAAAGTAAGTCTATTAAATTTTAGCCTGACCTTATTAGAAACTACCAGAAAGCTCCTTCTCTTAAAAAGAGAATAGAATACCTAATAGTACTTAAATTAAGATTTAACTGCAGAAGACTTAATAACAGTAGAAAATTGCGGAGAGATCCACGTAGTAAATTGATTGCCGTTTTGAGAAATTAAATATACTGCTTTCTGATATTTCTGAGCTAATTTTTTAGCCTTGTCTATATCTAATATAAGAAGGCCGCTATCCCAGCAATCTGCTTCTAGTGCAGTACTAGCAATGACAGAAACTGATACAAGAGTGTTCTGTGTAGGCCATCCAGTAGCCGGGTTAATTAAGTGTGGAAATCGTTTTCCATTGATTTCGTAATAATTTCGATAGGTTCCAGCAGTGCTAATTGCACACCCATTCAATGCAATAACAGCTTGTACAGAATTTTCTAGATCTGTTGGTTTTTGTATACCAACCTTCCAAGCCCTACCCCTGCTTTTTTGACCATGAGTACGAACAGCACCACCAACTGAAACAAGGTAGTTATCAATCCCTTCTTGTTCCATAAATCGCGCTAAATGATCAGTTGCAAACCCCTCTCCTACACTAGAGAGATCTATAGATATCTCTGGCAAATCTTTATACAGATAGAATTGATTAGAAATATTGATCAGGTGCAAATGATGAGCACCTGTTAAGGCACGAGCTGCATTAATCTCTAACGCTGTTGGAATATGAATTAGCAAAGTCTTGGGTCCAAAACCCCATAAATTTACAAGTGCTCCAATTGTAATATCCATTGCGCCATTCATTTTATGACCCACACTTAACGCTTGTGTTACAATGTCTGCTATTTCTTGCGTTATAGGTTGGGGTTTAGTACCACGATATTTATTAAATCTTGAAACTACTGAGTCATTCCTCCATGTAGATAATTGATTGTTATCGTCATCAAGGAGTCGCTGTATAGCGCATTGTAGGGTGCGTTTTCTTATCGGGTTGACCCCTGAAAGGCTAACTGTCCAAACTGTCCCCATAGTGTGGCCCATTAATATTATTTTTTTATAATCTGACAAATTTTGAGAATGAGCATAGGGTATTTGTATCAATATTAGGATACAGCCTGTCAAGCATTGCCATATCTTATTCATGAATGATCGTAACCTTCATATAAATATCACTAAAATATCGAAATTATTATAATTACTCATGAATATTCATAATATATATTAAATATAAGGATGTATAATTAATCAATATTCATCTAGATATTCTTAAAATAAAATTTACTGTTTTTGCAATTTTTGGTGTGATCTTGAAAATTTTTCTTTAAAGTAAAATTAATCATTTTCTATATTTTTGCTTTAGTAATTACAGAAATGATAAACATAGCAATCTTTACTATTGCCTATATGCGTAAACCCTAACAACACCGAGACTTCTTCAGGTACAAATATTCTATATATATATGCAACATACCTAAACAGGAGATTTTGCTCATCTTGTGCTACTAAAATTTTTATTTTAGGTTTTATAGATATTGATTTATAAAAATCATTTTTTATTACTGCTTGTATATACACTGCAAGTTTTTTCATTAATTGTGAAGTTATTTACTTATATCAAATAAAATTTTGATTAAACAGCTCAGAATCCTTCTTGAAAGTTGTGTTAATATCAAGATTATGTGAATAACTTTATGTATTGCTTGAAAAGCGCCACTATTATAGTGATAAAGATATTTTTAAATTAAAGAAACGTAAAATATAGCTTTCTGATATAATCGAAACCTTGAAAATCTATCAATAATACCCAATCTTACAATGTAAGAATCATTTAATTATAAACGTTACATGTATTATAGGAGAATATTATGGCTTATCGTTCATTCTCTCTTATTCCGGCATGGAGTAACCATCTTCTTTCTGATCGGTTTACACAGATGGATAATCTTTTTAGCCGTATTACAGGTGAATCACCTGTAACCGATGCACCTGTCTATAATTTAGTGCAAAAAGATAAAGAACATTATGAAATGACGCTAAGTGTTCCTGGTTATACACAGGATGAATTAGATATTTCAGTACTTAATAACCAGTTAACCCTTAGGGGTATACCAAAACCTGAAAAAACAGGCACCACCATAGATGAACAAGCAGTTACATGGTTCCATCAAGGTTTTAAGAAAAAGGAATTCTCTCTTAGCTTTAACCTAGAAAATCGTATAAATATTCAACAAGCCAGACTGGATCATGGATTATTAAAACTACAATTTACCTATGATATCCCAGAACAAGAAAAACCGAAAAAGATTGAAATCTCCATGGATGCCGCAACACATCAGATAATAGAACACGACAAAAACTAATTACGGTGCCCAATACGGTGCCCAATCAGGCGTCGTCATTAGTTTGTAATAATATATCAATAAATAATAGTATGTTATTGTTATACTAAATATGTCTGATTATCTATGCCTGGACTGTCTTAATTTAGAAAAAATTTAGTCGAGTAAAATACTTAAAAACAAAGCTTTAATTATTTCTTACCGAAATTTATTCTCTAAATTATCTCTCTTCATGGTGGTTAAAACGGTATCTCTTCTCTCAGGAGAGATACCGTTTTAACCTTTTTTCAGGAAAAAGACACTAGAATTGAAGCGAGAGAGGTCCCGTATCCCGATTTTGTCAGAAAACTTTATAAATACTCTGCCAAACACAGCGATTTTTTCTGTTGTCTTATATGCTATACCTTAGAACACGTGATAGTGCAATAAAGCGTGGTGATTATTGTTTGCAAAAAACAAGCTGATACAGTCTATTCATTAATATATTTCCAGATCAATACTAAGTAAGGGTTTCAATATGTCTTTTAAAAGACATATTGAAACTATCATAATAGTTAAAATATTTTTGAATATTATGCAGTAAAAGTTTTACTAACACTTGCTTAGTATTTTGTATAGAGCTATTATACTCTTTGAGTACGCATTTTGCGATTCGCAAAGCCCTGATAGTGAAGTCTGCCAAGATCATCACCCTATCAGGGTTTTTGCATTTAAAATTTTTTTATATTCTCTGATGCTCGTGATATGAGAACTTTTTTAGAGAAGAGGTCGCATTATATATTACTATCAGTGCTCTATCTGAAGAGTAATCCAAATAGTCGAAATAGACTAATTCATCTTGTGTAATATGTATATATAAGACATACCCATGATTCTCCTAAAGGTAGACTATACGCTCTAGTTTTATCGTGAAATATCTATGCATGTATTTTGCTCTAAATAGCAAAAGTGAGAATAATTCTTCGTCTAATTATTATTAGAGCTACTTATTAAGAATAGTCATATACGTCTTATATATCGTAAACACTCAGATACTCAATATAAATATTGCATGTCGATTGATTTTATCGTTATGTCTTGATTATTGAAAATGAAGGTATGATATATCAGTGATATAACTATATATAAGATGTATTTCATTAAGATGATAGCAAGGGTGATTCTATTGCTATCAAGTGAAAAATATATAGTTACTACACTAGTAACATCACTATTAACTTAGAAACCTAATAGATTAAATCCGATAAGAGGTTATTAGTTTCATGTACTAATAATATTAGAGATAAGTATAGGATATACTACAGCATGATACATAATAACAGAATGGTAATTAATAAATACCAATAAAATTTATTGATGTGTATTTTAAGTACACAGTACAACCTAGGTTAGGATTATACTAACTACAAACAATTATAGGACATGTATATTTAAACTTTATATATATTTTTATTCTTTATAAAGATTTATAAAAGTTTTTATTACTGATGAACTGCATTAATGAATACATTTATTCTTAATATAGCCAATAATTCATATTTTAATCAGCATCTCAGTATCTGATCCAAGATGTGATTAAAAATCTCTTGATCTAATTAAATCAGAAAATTAGAAAATTTTTAATACTAGATAGGTATTTCTATTATTTTTTACAAAGTTAATAGTTTCCTGGAATAATCTTTTCAAATATATTTGAATATATAAAACCATATAGTACCAAAATATATATAGAATAGAATTTAAATTAAAACTTCACTCATTTTGATTAAGTTTATTTAGATATGATTGATGATATTATCTAATAATAGTATTTTTAGATTAAAACAGAGATAATTTAAACATGAATTAGCATAGTTATTAATTAGATAGTTATCTGGTGATCTACTATATCACAGTACATCCACTACTATAAATTATAACATAATAATATGATTAAAATCATATTAAATTTTTTCAAAACACTATAGATTTTTTAGAACTTCTCAACTTTAATTGTTTTTTAAGAGTAAAATATTTTAGTATTTTACTGTTAAAACTTTAATCTTTAACTTATAAAAATTTATAAAATTCTAGTTTTCTAGAATCTATAGACACTACTTTTGAAAAACTACTATTGAATCGTACTTAATAAGTTAGATTATAACTTGGACTTAATAAGTTAGATTATAACTGGAAATTCTGAAAATTCATTTAATTAATTCTATGAATATATATAAAAATATTTTAACAACTCATATTCATGTAGTTTATTTTTTAAGTTAATCTAAAAGTCTTTAAAGTCTTTAAATCTTTGATTTTAGTTAGTTCTGTTAATAAAGCATAATTTCAAATTATTAAAAAGTTAAAACTATTTAAGTTGATATATGTATTTTTCTTTAAAAAAGTTAAAAAAAGAAAGAATTTATCAAAAATATTATATATTTAATATATAAATATATAAATATATAAATATATAAATATATAATCTAATTTTTTCATCTATGATGAAACGAAAAACTAATTAATATTAAAATTATCAAAAGATAAATATCTGACCCTGAAAGAATTTACTATTTTGTGTAGGTTAAACAGATCTACTTCTTTTATCACTTTAATTTAAATTTAAAATTTAGATATTATTACTATCAAAATTAAAACTATTATTAATCTAATATATATTTATATAGTAGCTAATATATATTTATATAGTAGGATTTTTATATTATAATATATAGTTTTAGATTTTAAATTTTAAAAATTTTTAAAAATATTATAGATAATCTATAATCTATAATCTATAATCTATAATCTATAAGATTAATTAATTTTTATTAGATATGATTTATTTAATAAAATTTTATCTTTTTTTATCTTTCTTTAAAAAATTAGAAATATTTAAAGTATTATAATTTTTAATTATTTTTTAATAGTATTTAGATCTTTGGATTTTTTGCTATTTAGATATATCAAAGTATATTTTTTGAATTTTATTTTTTTATAAAAGTTGATATTAGTCATAGTGATATCTAAAAATCTAGTTAATTTTAAAAGTTTTTAGAATGTCCTGAATTTAAAAATAATTTTAAATTTCTCTTAAAATATAAAAAATTTTTGTTAGGGTGAGCAATAAACTAATAAATTTGTTAGAGTTTTTCTAAAAATTATATCAATATCATATATATAAAATATAAAATATAAAATATAAAATATAAGTTTTTAGTAAAATCTTATATATTCAAGATAATATATTTAGTAAATATATTGATGAAATTTATACATATTTTATATCTAATGTCAACTTAGGATAGACCCTACCATCTAGTAAGGATTATAATCAATGTTATATAAATAACATTGATTATAGATTAATAAATCTAAACTACATTATAGTATTCAGAAATAATATAGATTATATCTCTATTGTTCTATATTTTTATTTTTTAAATTTTCATTTTTAAATGTTAGATAATAATATAAGATTGTAGGTTAATAGGTCGGCTTGACATATATTGCTTCCTTCCATAAACGGTTAAATTCGATCATATATTTTTCCGAAATTTTTGGGTAATTGCGCAGGTAAATTACATTTTCTGCATTACGCTTTACTGCACTCTGTGTATAATTAAAAGACCCAGTTTCAACTGAATTTCCATCAATAATCATAAATTTATTATGCATAATAGCATATTTTTCATTTAACTTTACTGCAATATTATGATTACTTAAATAAGTAACAGCAGTATATCTGCTGTTATTTGACTTCTTATCGGCTACTAAACGTATATTGATACCTCGATTCTGTGCATCAACTAACGCTAATGCAATAGGTTTACTAGTAAAAGAGTAAGCGGCAATATCAATTGACTTATGCGCTTCCGAAATAGCTAATAGAACAATTTGTTTTGCTGTTTCTCCAGGCGAAAAACCGACTATTGCATCCTGTGTATTCGTATTTGCCATAACAGGAAGAAACGGGTTGATAATAAAAAAAGATGGGATTATTAATAATAATTTTGATAACTTGTTCATTTGCATAATTCAGGCACCGTGTTTTGATAATCAATAGAGATTGTTATTTTATATTTTTTATGATTAATTCTTTAAGTTGATTAGGATTAGGCTGTAGGACTTTTTTATGTAAAATACCTTATAATTTTTATATAAAATACCTTATAATCCTAGTAAAAATTTATCTATTGTCGGGTTAATCTTAAATCTTAGATATTAATATAATACTTAATTAAGTAGAATAACTATAGCTATAGTAGCTATATCAGTATTATTATACTGATATAGAATTGTTATTCTGATAGATATATCATTATTTTAAGATGAATTATCTTACTAACAAAAAAACAATGTTATATAAAATATTCATTGCTATTGTAGTTAAAAAATATATATAATATATGTGTATTTTTTCTAAATATAAATATATAAATTTTAATGCGATTATTTATTTATTATATTAAAATAATAATTTTTATTATTTATTATATGCATTTTTAGCTATATATATTACTAATATAATCTGTATTTTTATTAAAATTAGTTAACTTACTAACTTACTGACTGTATAAAGATATAGAGAAATAATAATTATTAGTATTAATCCTTAATTAAGGATGAGGATCTCTTTAGATTTTTAATTATTTTTAATAATCTTTTATCTATACACTCTTATACATATTATGTATAAAATATTATTTAGATTAAATAATCCATTCAATTGAAAATTTTTATTAATAATAATGAATAAGAAGTAAGTATTAATAATAATGAATAAGAAGTAAGAATGACTAAGAAGCTTACAACGTAATATACTATATATAATACTATATATTATACTATATATATTAGTAATATACTATATATATAGTAGGAATACCCTATTTAATAAATTCTATTGCATAAATAGAATTTATTTTATAAATATTAGTTTTATAATTTTTTCTATTTTTTATATGTACAAATACCTTACAGATAGGGCTATATACTACTTATAGTGTCAGTAAAATATATTTTTAAATTAACTTATTCAGTATTAATGATTTATTTTATATAAAAAATACTATCTGATACATTAAATAAGGAAAATTTTTAGATCAAATATTTTTAATATGTTTATATATTCAATATATTGAAATATACATCTTATTTTCAAAGATTATATTTTATTGCTCACTCTACTTACTATTTATACAGTCTATATAGACTAACCTATTGGTTATTTCAATAAGATTATTATCTAGTATGATTTGACATAGCGCATATATTTTAAAATAATTAGATGGTATTTTATTACTTTCTAAATATTATTCTTCTATAGTCTATAATATTTTTTAAAAATTTAAAATTACACTAACTTTTATATATTGAATAAAAAACTTCTGGAATGGACGGCTATAAAAGAGAAAGATGAAAATATTTATTATATATCTAAAAATATACTTTATATTTTAGGTTAAAATTATAGGAATTAGGATGAATCTTAATAAGAGTTTCTCATCAGTTCCGCATCGACTGGGTTTATATCCGGTAGTAGATTCTTCATTATGGGTAATGAGAATGCTGGAGTCTGGCGTAACTACAGTTCAGTTACGCTTAAAAGATAAATCAAAAGAGCAGTTATCTTTTGATATAAAAAACGCAATATCTTTAGGTAATAAATATAAAGCTCGGGTATTTATTAATGATTATTGGCAGTTAGCCATCCAATATGGAGCTTATGGTGTACATCTGGGTCAAGAAGATATGGATAAAGCTAATTTTAGTGCTATTTATCGTTCTGGTTTACGTCTTGGCTTATCCACTCACAATGATAAGGAGTTATCACGCGCATTAAATTGGTCTCCTTCGTATATAGCCCTTGGACATATATTTTCTACCACCACCAAGAAGATGCCATCTCATCCACAAGGATTACAAAAACTAAAGAGCATGGCAAGCGAGCTGACACATATTCCAACTGTAGCTATTGGTGGTATTACTCTTGATCGGGTAGATGAAGTGCTAGCTTGTGGCGTTGGTGGCATAGCAGTTGTTAGCGCTATTACTTGTGCAACAGATTGGCGTAAGGCAACCGCAAGCTTAAAACGAAAAGTTGAAGGTTATTAATATTAGAGTGGGGTTTTTAAGTCAGTGCTAATATTAATAACAACTAAGATATATAAAGATACATAATCTTAATAGGTTTTAAATAATTTTTTTAAACTGTACTAACTATTAGTAAAAAACTAAACATTAATAGCAATCTTTTGACAATACTAAAACTAATTAGTAATAGATAAAGTTATCTGATGTGATCGTATTTTTAAATAGTATTATATATTATATATAATAATAATTTTTAGATCATTCTTATATAAATATTGATTTTAATTTTTTCTTGAAAATATTGTAAAATACTTGTGTAGACTTAAATTCTAACAAGTATTTTAAAAAAATTTTTATCTATGTCTCATAATGTTCAAGAATATTTAAAGATTTTTACCCGCTTGATTTTTTATTTTTGAAAAATTTAATAAATTTTTAAAATCTTTAAAAG